>NZ_CP096370.1:0-37139 GCF_045040775.1 Providencia sp. PROV003 | reverse complement strand
GTTGTTCCCTCCCCGGCATGGTGATGGTTGGTCTAGTGTTTGTGGGTTTGATGTTCCGGCGTTTGATGAACAGGCGCAAGGTGTGAGGGCTGACGCCTAACAACTCGGCTGCGCGACTTTGCGGCAAGCCAAGGTTCACGTATGCCTGTACTTCATCAATACGGCTGTCCAGCTTCAAGGCGCTCGATTTGCTGCCCTTGGGTCGCCCGAGCGTCTTGCCGCGCTCTCTGGCGACTTGTAGCGCCTCGGTGGTACGTGCCTGAATGAAATGCCGCTCGATCTGTGCAGCCAAGCCAAGCACGGTTGCCATGATGTCGCTTTGTAGGCTGCCGTCCATGATGATCTTCTGTTTGGTCACATGGACGATTAGGCCGCGCTCGCTCGCCGCTTTGAGAATTTCCAAGGCGGCGAGGGCGGAACCGGCAATGCGCGTAATCTCCGGCGTCAGTAGCACGTCGCCACGCTCGGCCTTTTCGATGATTGCTCCGAGCTTGCGCTTGCGCCAGTCCTTTGCTCTGCTGGCAATTTCTTCCTCGATCTGTAGCGGCGCGAAGCCTTTGGCGTTCGCGTATTCGAGCAAACCGTATTTTTGGTTTTCCGGGTCTTGGCCGTCACGCGAAACCCGGAGATAGGCATAGTATTTTGGCATTTGCAGGGAAAACGTCAGATTCGGTTAAACATGCCTCATTCTAGCGCAGATTAAATAGGAATTAAATACCCTGTTGCGGTATAGATAAAACGTTGGTTTGTTCTGCCCTATGAGCGTACAAAAAAGGCCGGGTGAGTGGCCCGGCCTTCGTTTAGGTGCTGAATAGGATTGGTTCTGGTGCCAGCCTCATGAGAAGCGCGTCATAAAACCACATGAGGGCCGACGCACCAAGGCCGACGCCTGCGACCGATAGCATGATGTGGGTCTTATTGGCCGAGTCCAGCCCAAGCCACATGATCGGTAGGGTGATGAGACTGGCGAACGAAGCCAAGCCGAGAAGAAAGCGCACCGGGCCGCGCAGCCACCAGAGAATGAGGAACACCAGATGTCGTTTTCAGAAGACGGCTGCACTGAACGTCAGAAGCCGACTGCACTATAGCAGCGGAGGGGTTGGATCCATCAGGCAACGACGGGCTGCTGCCGGCCATCAGCGGACGCAGGGAGGACTTTCCGCAACCGGCCGTTCGATGCGGCACCGATGGCCTTCGCGCAGGGGTAGTGAATCCGCCAGGATTGACTTGCGCTGCCCTACCTCTCACTAGTGAGGGGCGGCAGCGCATCAAGCGGTGAGCGCACTCCGGCACCGCCAACTTTCAGCACATGCGTGTAAATCATCGTCGTAGAGACGTCGGAATGGCCGAGCAGATCCTGCACGGTTCGAATGTCGTAACCGCTGCGGAGCAAGGCCGTCGCGAACGAGTGGCGGAGGGTGTGCGGTGTGGCGGGCTTCGTGATGCCTGCTTGTTCTACGGCACGTTTGAAGGCGCGCTGAAAGGTCTGGTCATACATGTGATGGCGACGCACGACACCGCTCCGTGGATCGGTCGAATGCGTGTGCTGCGCAAAAACCCAGAACCACGGCCAGGAATGCCCGGCGCGCGGATACTTCCGCTCAAGGGCGTCGGGAAGCGCAACGCCGCTGCGGCCCTCGGCCTGGTCCTTCAGCCACCATGCCCGTGCACGCGACAGCTGCTCGCGCAGGCTGGGTGCCAAGCTCTCGGGTAACATCAAGGCCCGATCCTTGGAGCCCTTGCCCTCCCGCACGATGATCGTGCCGTGATCGAAATCCAGATCCTTGACCCGCAGTTGCAAACCCTCACTGATCCGCATGCCCGTTCCATACAGAAGCTGGGCGAACAAACGATGCTCGCCTTCCAGAAAACCGAGGATGCGAACCACTTCATCCGGGGTCAGCACCACCGGCAAGCGCCGCGACGGCCGAGGTCTTCCGATCTCCTGAAGCCAGGGCAGATCCGTGCACAGCACCTTGCCGTAGAAGAACAGCAAGGCCGCCAATGCCTGACGATGCGTGGAGACCGAAACCTTGCGCTCGTTCGCCAGCCAGGACAGAAATGCCTCGACTTCGCTGCTGCCCAAGGTTGCCGGGTGACGCACACCGTGGAAACGGATGAAGGCACGAACCCAGTTGACATAAGCCTGTTCGGTTCGTAAACTGTAATGCAAGTAGCGTATGCGCTCACGCAACTGGTCCAGAACCTTGACCGAACGCAGCGGTGGTAACGGCGCAGTGGCGGTTTTCATGGCTTGTTATGACTGTTTTTTTGTACAGTCTATGCCTCGGGCATCCAAGCAGCAAGCGCGTTACGCCGTGGGTCGATGTTTGATGTTATGGAGCAGCAACGATGTTACGCAGCAGGGCAGTCGCCCTAAAACAAAGTTAGAAAAGGGAAAGTATGAGCAAGTTATCTGTATTCTTTATATTTTTGTTTTGTAGCATTGCTACCGCAGCAGAGCCTTTGCCAGATTTAAAAATTGAAAAACTTGATGAAGGCGTTTATGTTCATACTTCGTTTGAAGAAGTTAACGGGTGGGGCGTTGTTCCTAAACATGGTTTGGTTGTTCTTGTAGATGCTGAAGCTTATCTAATTGACACTCCATTTACGGCTAAAGATACTGAAAAGTTAGTCACTTGGTTTGTGGAACGTGGCTATAAAATAAAAGGCAGTATTTCCTCTCATTTTCATAGTGACAGCACGGGCGGAATAGAGTGGCTTAATTCTCAATCCATCCCCACGTATGCGTCTGAATTAACTAATGAGCTGCTTAAAAAAGACGGTAAGGTTCAAGCTAAAAATTCATTTGGCGGGGTTAACTATTGGCTAGTTAAAAATAAAATTGAAGTTTTTTATCCAGGCCCAGGACACACTCCAGATAACCTAGTAGTTTGGCTGCCTGAAAGGAAAATATTATTCGGTGGTTGTTTTATTAAACCGTACGGTCTAGGTAATTTGGGTGACGCAAATTTAGAAGCTTGGCCAAAGTCCGCTAAATTATTAATATCCAAATATGGTAAGGCAAAACTGGTTGTTCCAAGTCACAGTGAAGCTGGAGACGCATCACTCTTGAAACTTACATTAGAGCAGGCGGTTAAAGGGTTAAACGAAAGTAAAAAACCATCAAAACTAAGCAACTAAATTTCTAACAAGTCGTTGCAGCATCGTGCGCTGCGCGCACTGGACAGTTTTTAAGTCGCGGTTTTATGGTTTTGCTTCGCAAAAATATTCCATAAAACCACAACTTAAAAACTGCCGCTGAACTCGGCGTTAGATGCTTTGCTGTGCGCACAAATTTCGGCCAGCAACAAGACTGTTTTTTTTCTTAAATCGAACCTAAAATTTATTCGCGGAACTCCATGGATAAATATTTTGAAAAATTGGTTATTTCTGGCTACGTCCATTATTTTTGAGGTCATTGCAACCTCTGCGCTCAAGTCTAGTGAGGGCTTTACTAGGTTAGTACCGTCTTTTATCGTCGTAGCGGGATACGCTGCTGCTTTTTATTTCCTGTCGCTGACACTCAAATCGATTCCTGTTGGAATCGCCTACGCAGTTTGGTCGGGCCTCGGGATCGTCTTGGTCACTGCGATTGCATGGGTTTTGCATGGTCAAAAACTAGATATGTGGGGATTTGTTGGTGTCGGCTTCATTATCAGCGGCGTTGCTGTGCTCAACTTGCTATCTAAGGCAAGTGTTCACTAAAACGGTCGCATCTAACCATTCCGTCGAGAGGGACCGCCCACAAGCTGCGCTTGCGGGTTCCCTTCGCGGCTTCGCCGCTACGGCGGCCCCTCACGTCAAACGTTAGGCATCACAAAGTACAGCATCGTGACCAACAGCAACGATTCCGTCACACTGCGCCTCATGACTGAGCATGACCTTGCGATGCTCTATGAGTGGCTAAATCGATCTCATATCGTCGAGTGGTGGGGCGGAGAAGAAGCACGCCCGACACTTGCTGACGTACAGGAACAGTACTTGCTAAGCGTTTTAGCGCAAGAGTCCGTCACTCCATACATTGCAATGCTGAATGGAGAGCCGATTGGGTATGCCCAGTCGTACGTTGCTCTTGGAAGCGGGGACGGATGGTGGGAAGAAGAAACCGATCCAGGAGTACGCGGAATAGACCAGTCACTGGCGAATGCATCACAACTGGGCAAAGGCTTGGGAACCAAGCTGGTTCGAGCTCTGGTTGAGTTGCTGTTCAATGATCCCGAGGTCACCAAGATCCAAACGGACCCGTCGCCGAGCAACTTGCGAGCGATCCGATGCTACGAGAAAGCGGGGTTTGAGAGGCAAGGTACCGTAACCACCCCAGATGGTCCAGCCGTGTACATGGTTCAAACACGCCAGGCATTCGAGCGAACACGCAGTGATGCCTAACCCTTCCATCGAGGGGGACGTCCAAGGGCTGGCGCCCTTGGCCGCCCCTCATGTCAAACGTTAGCCGGACGCCTTCGGCGCTAGGAATAAAATGGAATATTCAATTGTTAATATTGGCTTAAACGATAATTATATTACCCAAGCAGCTGTTGTTTTATATAATGTATTTAATAATCTTGAAAACCAATCATGGCCAACTATTGATTCTGCCAAAATGGAAGTAAATGAATGCTTAGAAAATAATAACATCTGTATTGGAATGTTGATAGATAATAAAATAGTCGGTTGGGTAGGCCTAAGGCCAATGTATGAAAAAACTTGGGAATTACATCCATTAGTTGTCATTGATGATTATCAAAATATGGGTGTTGGTAAAATATTAATGAATGAAATAGAAAAAAGGGCAAAAGAAAAGGGAATTATAGGGGTTGTACTTGGAACTGATGATGAGAAATATAAAACATCGTTATCAAAAGTTGATTTAAATAATAAGAATATATTCACTGAAATAGAAAATATTAAAAATATTAATCATCATCCATTCGAGTTTTATCAAAAATGTGGATATTTTATTGTTGGTGTAATACCAAATGCAAATGGAAAAAATAAGCCAGATATATGGATGTGGAAAGAAATACAATAAGAAAGTTCGGCTAACAACTGCTTCAACCTGAGTCGCCTATTGTCATGATTTTTGCTGCTCGCTTCGCTCGTTCACGCAAAAATCACGCCAATTTACGGCTCCCAGGTTAAGCAAATGTTAGACGGCAAAGTCACAGACCGCGAGATCTCTTATGACCAACTACTTTGATAGCCCCTTCAAAGGCAAGCTGCTTTCTGAGCAAGTGAAGAACCCCAATATCAAAGTTGGGCGGTACAGCTATTACTCTGGCTACTATCATGGGCACTCATTCGATGACTGCGCACGGTATCTGTTTCCGGACCGTGATGACGTTGATAAGTTGATCATCGGTAGTTTCTGCTCTATCGGGAGTGGGGCTTCCTTTATCATGGCTGGCAATCAGGGGCATCGGTACGACTGGGCATCATCTTTCCCGTTCTTTTATATGCAGGAAGAACCTGCATTCTCAAGCGCACTCGATGCCTTCCAAAAAGCAGGTAATACTGTCATTGGCAATGACGTTTGGATCGGCTCTGAGGCAATGGTCATGCCCGGAATCAAGATCGGGCACGGTGCGGTGATAGGCAGCCGCTCGTTGGTGACAAAAGATGTGGAGCCTTACGCTATCGTTGGCGGCAATCCCGCTAAGAAGATTAAGAAACGCTTCACCGATGAGGAAATTTCATTGCTTCTGGAGATGGAGTGGTGGAATTGGTCACTGGAGAAGATCAAAGCGGCAATGCCCATGCTGTGCTCGTCTAATATTGTTGGCCTGCACAAGTATTGGCTCGAGTTTGCCGTCTAACAATTCAATCAAGCCGATGCCGCTTCGCGGCACGGCTTATTTCAGGCGTTAGGGAGAAGTAGATGAAGAGAGTTATTGGTTTATTTTTTCTAATAGTTTCGAACTATGCTTTCGCTACCGAATGGAAAAATAGCTCAGATATTGAGAAACTTTTTATTGATGCAGAGGTGCGAGGAACCTTCGTTCTATACGACGTAGAAGAAGATACGATCATCGGATTCGACCGGCAGCGCGCGGAAACTCGGTTTATTCCTGCATCAACTTACAAGATCCCACACACACTTATTGGTCTCGCTGAGAACGCGGTTGAGAATGTAGACCAGGTTTTGCCGTACGGCGGTGAAGAGCAGCCCTTTTCCTCGTGGGAGAAAGACATGTCTCTTCGCGACGCCATTCCGATTTCGAACGTGCCCGTCTACCAAGGGCTTGCTCGGCGAATTACGCTTGACCGTATGGCTACAAATCTTGCACTAATAGGGTATGGTAATAATCAAGTAGGCGCCGTCGTAGACAAATTTTGGCTGGAAGGACCATTGGCCATCTCTGCGGTGGAGCAAACGGCTTTTCTGGCGAATTTAGCTCAAAACAAGCTGCCATACACCAGCAAAATTCAGGACCAAGTACGTGAGATAACACGTCTTGAAAATGGCGACAATTGGGCACTGCACGGCAAGACTGGTTGGACGGATACGCCTGAACCCGATATCGGATGGTGGGTCGGGTGGGTGGTAAAGCAAGGAAAAGTCTATAGCTTTGCTTTGAATATAGACATATTGGAGGCTTCCGATGCGAAAAAGCGTGTGGAGTTGGGCCGAAGAAGTCTTATCACCTTAGGTATATTATGAGAGTAGTCCCTAACAAAAACAGCCAAGGCGACGCCAAAAAGCGGCGCGCTTGCTGTTGGCGTTAGATGCACTAAGCACATAATTGCTCACAGCCAAACTATCAGGTCAAGTCTGCTTTTATTATTTTTAAGCGTGCATAATAAGCCCTACACAAATTGGGAGATATATCATGAAAGGCTGGCTTTTTCTTGTTATCGCAATAGTTGGCGAAGTAATCGCAACATCCGCATTAAAATCTAGCGAGGGCTTTACTAAGCTTGCCCCTTCCGCCGTTGTCATAATCGGTTATGGCATCGCATTTTATTTTCTTTCTCTGGTTCTGAAATCCATCCCTGTCGGTGTTGCTTATGCAGTCTGGTCGGGACTCGGCGTCGTCATAATTACAGCCATTGCCTGGTTGCTTCATGGGCAAAAGCTTGATGCGTGGGGCTTTGTAGGTATGGGGCTCATAATTGCTGCCTTTTTGCTCGCCCGATCCCCATCGTGGAAGTCGCTGCGGAGGCCGACGCCATGGTGACGGTGTTCGGCATTCTGAATCTCACCGAGGACTCCTTCTTCGATGAGAGCCGGCGGCTAGACCCCGCCGGCGCTGTCACCGCGGCGATCGAAATGCTGCGAGTCGGATCAGACGTCGTGGATGTCGGACCGGCCGCCAGCCATCCGGACGCGAGGCCTGTATCGCCGGCCGATGAGATCAGACGTATTGCGCCGCTCTTAGACGCCCTGTCCGATCAGATGCACCGTGTTTCAATCGACAGCTTCCAACCGGAAACCCAGCGCTATGCGCTCAAGCGCGGCGTGGGCTACCTGAACGATATCCAAGGATTTCCTGACCCTGCGCTCTATCCCGATATTGCTGAGGCGGACTGCAGGCTGGTGGTTATGCACTCAGCGCAGCGGGATGGCATCGCCACCCGCACCGGTCACCTTCGACCCGAAGACGCGCTCGACGAGATTGTGCGGTTCTTCGAGGCGCGGGTTTCCGCCTTGCGACGGAGCGGGGTCGCTGCCGACCGGCTCATCCTCGATCCGGGGATGGGATTTTTCTTGAGCCCCGCACCGGAAACATCGCTGCACGTGCTGTCGAACCTTCAAAAGCTGAAGTCGGCGTTGGGGCTTCCGCTATTGGTCTCGGTGTCGCGGAAATCCTTCTTGGGCGCCACCGTTGGCCTTCCTGTAAAGGATCTGGGTCCAGCGAGCCTTGCGGCGGAACTTCACGCGATCGGCAATGGCGCTGACTACGTCCGCACCCACGCGCCTGGAGATCTGCGAAGCGCAATCACCTTCTCGGAAACCCTCGCGAAATTTCGCAGTCGCGACGCCAGAGACCGAGGGTTAGATCATGCCTAGCATTCACCTTCCGGCCGCCCGCTAGCGGACCCTGGTCAGGTTCCGCGAAGGTGGGCGCAGACATGCTGGGCTCGTCAGGATCAAACTGCACTATGAGGCGGCGGTTCATACCGCGCCAGGGGAGCGAATGGACAGCGAGGAGCCTCCGAACGTTCGGGTCGCCTGCTCGGGTGATATCGACGAGGTTGTGCGGCTGATGCACGACGCTGCGGCGTGGATGTCCGCCAAGGGAACGCCCGCCTGGGACGTCGCGCGGATCGACCGGACATTCGCGGAGACCTTCGTCCTGAGATCCGAGCTCCTAGTCGCGAGTTGCAGCGACGGCATCGTCGGCTGTTGCACCTTGTCGGCCGAGGATCCCGAGTTCTGGCCCGACGCCCTCAAGGGGGAGGCCGCATATCTGCACAAGCTCGCGGTGCGACGGACACATGCGGGCCGGGGTGTCAGCTCCGCGCTGATCGAGGCTTGCCGCCATGCCGCGCGAACGCAGGGGTGCGCCAAGCTGCGGCTCGACTGCCACCCGAACCTGCGTGGCCTATACGAGCGGCTCGGATTCACCCACGTCGACACTTTCAATCCCGGCTGGGATCCAACCTTCATCGCAGAACGCCTAGAACTCGAAATCTAACGTCCGTTCGGGCATCGAGGTCCATGTCGGGGTGGGACGGGCCCGTGGCTTCAAGATCACTTGCAGTCCGACCGCGATGTCTTGGTTGCGCGAGAGGTTGTCGATATCCTCCACTTCCATCATCAACCCTGGATAATGCCGCCGCCGTCATCGCCGCCGACGCCCGTGCCGGGCTTTTCGGGCCTGTCAGGCTCGCTCGGCCGCCTCTGCGACTTCGCGCACCTTCGGAAAAATAATGACGTTGGTGCGGTGGGGTTCCATAGTGTTCCTCCTGGCCTTACGGCCCGATCTTCAATTCATGATACTTCCAGTTCTTCGAGCGAGTGCCCCTTGGCGAGCCATTCTTTGACCCATTTGGGCTTGCGCCCGCGTCCGTTCCATGTTTCCCATTGGTCGTCAGGATTACGATACTGACGTTCCTTGCTCGCAAGCTCGGCGATGTTTATTCCATGCGTGTTGGCAATTTCGAGAATTTTCTTGCGGGCTTCCTGCCTCTCTTTGGCCTCTCGTTTCTTGAGTTCTGCGTCGATCTGGGCACGCTGTGCACGCAGCTCGTCGGCGCTCATGTTCTTGAGGTCATTCACTTTTCTACTCTCCTTCTACACTAGAATTGCGGATGGTCAGATTGCGACCGTATTGCTTGACAGCCTTCGGCCTTCCTGTCATCATCAATCAAAATTGCAATTTTGACAACTATCTCACTCCCAAGGAGGTTACACCGTGAACCGAAAAATGACCGTCGTTTCAGCCTCTCTTGTAGGTGCATTGTCACTTTTCAGTCAAACTGCAAAGGCTGATGACTGGGGTTGTCAGGTTCTATTGTGCCTGTCAGACCCGCGTGGGCCAACCACGGAAAGCGAATGCAAACCGCCAATCCATAAGCTGTGGGATCACTTGCGAAAGGGCAAGCCGTTCCCGAGCTGCGCTATGGCGACCAACTCGCGCACTGGAAAACGCAGTTATGCGCAGTTGGTATATGACCCCTATGACCCGTGCCCGGACGGCACGAAGCCAGCAGGGGGATATATCGCGCAATCTCAATCGGCCGACCGTAAAGACTGGCGTCGGCTCCAATATGCCTTCTCCACGCATGGCCGTCGCTACGATAGCGGCGGGGCATGGAATATGTACGAAGGTAATGGGCCACGTGCCTGCGTCGGCAATCACCTTGGCAGCTATTCGGTCTATCGGGGCAATGACGACAGCAACATCTCGGTACAAGTCTATGACCAAGTTGTGTGGCAACAGCCACAAAACCCACGAGCTATCGACGTTTTCATAGACGAAGCATTCCATCATCGGGTGCGGTACTGATATGGCACTGGCAGAGTTCGCGGTGATCGCTGCCATGTGCGCGCCCGCTATCCATCCGACAACGCTTTCGGCGGTTGTGACGCAAGAATCTCGGGGCAATATCTACGCCATCGGGATTAACGGCGATCACAAATTGCCGCGTCAGCCGCAAACGCTTGAAGAAGCCATTGCGACCGCCGAACAGCTCCGCCGTGATGGGTACAACTTCGATGCGGGCCTCGGTCAGATCAACATCAAAAATCTGGAATGGCTCGGCATGTCTATCGCCGACCTGTTCGACCCGTGCAAGAACCTGAAAGGGGCGCAAACCGTATTGCTCGACTGCTACGAAAGGGCAGTGCCGCGATACGGCGACGGCCAGGGCGCATTGCAGGCGGCTTTGAGCTGCTACAACACGGGCAATTTCCAGCGCGGATTCTCCAATGGCTATGTGCAGAAAGTGGCTTCTCATGTTGGCGTAACGGTGCCTGCGCTTGAGCCGGTATCTGGTGGGACACAAGAACCGGCCAAGCTGCAAGCGGTGCCCAAGGGTGCGGCGCGTTTAGCTCCGGCACAAACGAAGCCACGGGAAGGGCTTGCAGATGCCTTCTCTCATGAGGCGAGCGGTGTACGTGACGCATTTAATGCAAGCGACGCCTTTTCGGAGAATGAAGAAGAAGAAAAGGAGGTGAAGGCAACTGCCGCCGTTGATCAAAATTGAAAATTTGATAGCATCAAGATTGCAATTTTGATATAATACGGTGGTCGAAATTCAATGGAGAATTTTAGGCCCTGACTGATAAACTTGAAACGATTAAACATGCGATCAAGGGCCAACCAAAATGAGAGCTATAGAACAGCAAAGCGTTGATAAAGCCTTTAGTCAAAGGGCTGTGCGCGAAGTAACAGTCGTGAAGCGTTCGGAAAAGGAATGGTACTTCACGTTTGTTGCGGATGATCCGGTGACAAAAAAGCCAGTCACCTACGCGCTTCTTACTCAACGGGGCAAATTGAGAACTTGGGCTGACCCAAGACACCTTTTTAATTTTCTGCGCGAAAGGGGCGTTACTCATGGCAACTTCAATCTTGACGAGGAAAACAAACATGAAGAACCTGAACTACCTCCGGGCGAAAGCTAACGGAAAGCTGGCCGCGATTTTTGGAGCAATAGCGGCCATGCTCACCGCTCAACCGGCGGCGGCTCAAGGATTGGAAAAGGCGAGGAGCGTCCTCGAAACATTGCAGCAGGAACTTACGACGATTGTGCCCATTGCGGCCGCTGTCATCCTGCTCTGCCTCGGCATCGCATACGCGGGCCGATTCATCGAAAAGGATACGTTTGTGCGGTGGTCTATCGGCGTCATCATTGCCGGTTCCGCCGTCCAGATTACGGCCATGCTGTTTACCTAAAGGGGGACAGTCATGAAGCCGCCACAGCAGCAGCACGAAGCGTTCCCCCTGTTCAAGGGGGCAACGCGACTTCCAACGATTTGGGGCGTGCCGATGATTCCGCTAATGGCAATGGTCATGGGCGTGGCCGTCATAGCGTTGACGGTCAGCATCTGGTGGTGGGCGCTTGTGCCGCCGCTGTGGTTCATCATGGCCCAAATCACGAAGAACGACGACAAGGCGTTCCGTATCTGGTGGTTGTGGATTGATACCAAGTTCCGCAACCGCAACAAGGGCTTTTGGGGCGCATCGTCGTATAGCCCCGCTAACTACCGAAAAAGGAGATAGGCATGGGGGCAATTGAATCCCGCAAGCTCCTGGCTTCGGAGACGCCGGTAGGCCAGTTCATTCCATACTCGCACCACGTTACTGACACGATCATTTCCACGAAAAACGCGGAATACCTGTCGGTTTGGAAGATTGACGGCCGTTCCCATCAAAGCGCCTCGGAGGCTGATGTTTTCCAGTGGATTCGGGAGCTGAACAATACACTGCGCGGTATTTCCTCGGCGAACCTGTCGCTATGGACGCACATCGTGCGCCGCCGCGTCTATGAGTACCCCGATGCCGAGTTTGACAACGTGTTTTGCCGTCAACTCGATGAGAAATACCGGGAGAGCTTCACCGGCTATAACCTGATGGTGAATGACCTCTATCTGACGGTTGTTTACCGGCCTGTGTCCGACAAGGTGTTGTCGTTCTTTGCCAAGCGGGAGCGCGAAACGCCCGACCAAAAGAAGCATCGGCAAGAGTCCTGCATCAAGGCATTGGAGGACATAAACCGTACCTTGGGCCAGTCATTCAAACGGTACGGGGCCGAGCTGCTTAGTGTCTATGAAAAGGGCGGCCATGCCTTTTCAGCGCCGCTAGAATTTCTGGCCCGCTTGGTCAATGGCGAGCATATCCCCATGCCGATTTGCCGCGACCGTTTTTCGGATTACATGGCCGTGAATCGGCCCATGTTCTCGAAGTGGGGCGAAGTAGGGGAGCTGCGTTCCCTTACCGGCCTGCGCCGCTTCGGGATGCTGGAAATCCGCGAGTACGACGACGCGACCGAACCCGGCCAACTCAATGTATTGCTGGAAAGTGATTACGAATTTGTGCTGACGCATAGTTTCTCGGTTCTGTCGCGGCCTGCCGCGAAGGAATATTTGCAGCGGCACCAAAAGAACCTGATTGATGCCCGTGATGTGGCAACCGATCAGATTGAGGAAATTGACGAAGCCCTGAACCAGCTCATCAGTGGGCATTTCGTCATGGGCGAGCATCATTGCACCCTGACGGTTTACGGTGAGACGGTGCAGCAAGTGCGCGATAACTTGGCGCACGCGAGCGCTGCCATGCTTGATGTGGCTGTGCTGCCCAAGCCGGTCGATCTGGCTTTGGAAGCGGGATATTGGGCGCAACTGCCTGCTAACTGGCAATGGCGGCCGCGTCCAGCTCCGATCACGTCGCTTAACTTCCTGTCGTTTTCGCCCTTCCATAATTTCATGTCGGGCAAGCCGACTGGAAACCCTTGGGGGCCTGCGGTCACGATTCTCAAGACCGTGAGCGGAACGCCGCTCTACTTCAACTTCCACGCCTCCAAGGAAGAAGAAGATGCGACCGATAAGCGCCTGCTCGGTAACACCATGCTCATCGGGCAATCAAGCTCCGGTAAAACGGTGCTGCTCGGCTTCCTGCTGGCCCAAGCGCAAAAATTCAAGCCGACGATTGTTGCCTTTGACAAAGATCGCGGCATGGAAATCTCGATCAGGGCAATGGGTGGCCGGTATCTGCCGCTTAAAACCGGCGAGCCAAGCGGGTTCAACCCGTTTCAGCTCCCGCCGACGCACGCAAACCTGATTTTCCTCAAACAGTTCGTGAAGAAGCTCGCGGCTGCCGGTGGCGAGGTCACGCACCGGGACGAGGAAGAAATCGACCAGGCCATTACGGCAATGATGAGTGACAGTATCGACAAGTCGCTACGGCGCTTGTCGTTGCTGCTGCAATTCCTGCCTAACCCGCGCTCGGACGACATGGACGCTCGCCCGACCGTCCATGCGCGATTGGTGAAGTGGTGCGAGGGTGGCGATTATGGCTGGCTGTTCGACAACCCGACTGATGCCCTCGATCTATCAACGCACCAAATTTACGGGTTCGACATTACCGAGTTCTTGGACAACCCCGAAGCGCGTACACCGGTCATGATGTACCTGCTGTATCGCACGGAAAGCATGATCGACGGTCGCCGGTTCATGTACGTGTTTGACGAGTTCTGGAAGCCCTTGCAGGACGAGTATTTCGAGGATTTGGCAAAGAACAAGCAAAAGACCATCCGTAAGCAAAACGGCATCTTTGTATTCGCCACGCAGGAGCCGAGCGACGCCTTGGAAAGCAACATTGCCAAGACGCTCATTCAGCAATGCGCGACCTACATTTTCCTCGCTAACCCCAAGGCGGATTACGAGGATTACACGCAAGGTTTCAAGCTGACTGACTCGGAATTTGAGCTTGTTCGGGGCCTTGGTGAGTTCAGCCGCCGGTTCCTGATAAAGCAGGGCGACCAATCGGCGCTTGCCGAAATGAATCTCGGTAAGTTCCGCACGATTGTCGATGGTGAGACGGTCGAGCGTGACTTTGATGATGAGCTGCTTGTGCTGTCGGGCACGCCAGACAATGCCGAAATTGCCGAAAGCATTATTGCCGAAGTCGGAGACGACCCGGCGGTGTGGTTGCCGATCTTCCTAGACCGTGTGAAAGCCGAAAGGAGCGACGTATGAAGAAGCTGGTTATGACGGCGGCGGTGGCCGCCATTCTTGGGGCGGCAAGCCCTGTAATGGCCCAGGGTATTCCTGTTTTCGACGGCACGCGGGCACTAGATTTTGTCCAACAGTTTGCCCGCATGAAAGAACAGCTCGACACGGCCAAAGATCAGCTCGCCGAAGCGCAGCGCATGTATGAGGCCGTCACGGGTGGCCGTGGTCTTGGGGATTTGATGCGCAATGCGCAACTCCGCGAATATCTGCCGGATGATTTGCGCACTGTCTATGACTCGGCCAATGGTGGCGGGTATTCGGGCATTTCTGGCTCGATCAATGACATTCTGCGGGATGAGCGCCTTAACGGCTCCGTGGCCGATATGCGCCGCTCTATCGAGGAACGTAGCCGCACGGCGGCGGCAACCGACAAGGCCGTTGGCCTGCGGGCCTACGAAGGGGCACAGCAACGCCTCGCGCAGATTGAAGGGCTGATGGATGAAATTAGCCGTACCCAAGACCAAAAGGCCATTGAAGAATTGCAAGCCCGTATCGCGGGCGAGCAAGCCGCTATCCAGAACGAAACGACGAAGCTGCAAATGATCGCGCAACTGCGGCAAGCAGAACAGGCGTTGATTTCGGAGCAACGACGCGAGCGCAACATGCGCATCCTGAGTAGTGGAAACCAAGGAATGCCGACTATCCAATGAAAAAGATACTCGTACCCCTGTTGATGGTGTCGGCTCTGTCCGCTTGCAAGGACGAGCCGACGCATGACGTTCAATACTATCTCGACAACCCCAAGGAACGCACCGAGAAAATTGCCGAGTGCAAGAACAATCCCGGTGAAAAAGCCCTTGCAGCAAACTGCGTGAACGCAACCGAAGCGCAGCGCAAGGCCATGTTCCAAGGCGACGGGATGCCAAAAATCCGGTAGGGAGGAAATTGCCGTGGCCTTCGAGCTGTTCACACCGCTTTTCAACAAGATTGACCAGACAACGGCAACGTATGTCACGGACATTTCCTCGCGGGCAATCGCTGCTATCACGCCGGTTGTTTCGGTGGGTTTGACCCTTGGCTTCATTACCTATGGCTGGCTCATTATTCGGGGCGCGGTGGAAATGCCGGTGGCGGAATTTCTCAACCGCTGCCTACGAATAGGCATCATCGTGTCAATTGCCCTGGCCGGTGGTTTGTATCAAGGCGAAATCGCTAATGCCATTACCACGGTGCCGGATGAGCTGGCTTCGGCCCTGCTCGGAAATCCGACACAAGGGGCGTCGGCGGCCGCGTTGGTTGACCAGTCGGCGCAACAAGGGTTTGACCGGGCAAGCGAGGCGTTTGAGGAAGCGGGGTTCTTCAGCTCTGACGGCCTGCTCTATGGATTGTTCGGCATCATCATTCTGCTGGCTACGGGCCTGCTGGCCGCGATAGGCGGCGCGTTTTTGCTTCTTGCGAAGATTGCCCTTGCTCTGCTGGCAGGGCTTGGGCCGCTGTTTATCCTCGCCCTGATCTGGCAGCCGACGCACCGCTTTTTCGATCAATGGGCACAACAGGTTTTGAACTATGGCCTGCTGATTGTGCTCTTTGCGGCTGTGTTCGGGCTGCTGATGCAGATATTCGGGAGTTACATGGCCGATCTGCGGTTTGATGGCGCGCAAAACGTCGCCTACGCGATTGGCGGCTCCGTCATCCTCTCGATTGTCTCCATCGTGCTGCTGATGCAATTGCCAAGCATTGCCAGCGGGTTAGCCGGTGGCATTGGCCTTGGCTATATGTGGGAATTGCGCTCGATGCGCAGCGGTGCGGGTGCCGCTATGCGTGGTGGCCGCGCTATGGCCCGTGGGGCAAGAGCTGCGCCCGGTGCAGCACGTGGCGCGGCGGTTGGTGCCGCCAATATGGCGAAAACCGTTGCTACCGGCGGCGCCGGTGTAGCACGGGCAGCCGCCGGTTACTTCCGGGGACGCAAAGCAGGGTAGTTGTCAGGGTGTAAAGCGGCGGTTTTATACCGCCCCTTTACACATCAAAATTGCAATCCTGATACGAAACTGTTAGACTCGGTTCTACAGCCGAGAAAGGAGAGGTGTTGACGTGAAAACCATCATTTTTGCAATTTTGATGACGGGGCTATTGTCGGCGTGTGCATCGGCTCCCAAGCCGAAGCAGCCGAGTGATTTCAACCGGGAGCCGGTCAACAAGACGGTGCCCGTGGAAATTCAGCGAGGGGCACTATGAGCAAGAAGCAACCAAAACCGGTCAAGGCAGAACAGCTCAAAAGCTACTATGAGGAAAGCCGTGGCTTGGAACGGGATTTGATTGGCGAGTTCGTCAAATCGCGCAAGACCGCTTGGCGGGTGGCAACGGCGAGCGGCCTTTTCGGCCTGCTTGGCATGGTGTGTGGAATTGTCGGGTTCTCCCAACCGGCTCCCGCGCCCTTGGTGCTTCGGGTGGATAACGCCACGGGTGCCGTCGATGTGGTGACGACGCTGCGCGAGCATGAGTCCAGCTATGGCGAAGTGGTCGATACGTACTGGCTCAATCAGTACGTGCTCAATCGCGAAGCCTACGACTACAACACAATCCAAATGAACTATGACACGACGGCGCTATTGAGCGCCCCGGCGGTTCAGCAGGATTACTACAAGCTCTTTGACGGCTCGAATGCGCGTGATCGGGTCTTGGGGAACAAAGCCCGCATTACCGTTCGGGTGCGCTCCATCCAACCTAATGGCCGCGGCCAAGCGACGGTGCGCTTTACGACGCAACAGCACAACAGCAATGGCACGGTCGAAGCTCCGCAACATCAGATAGCGACGATTGGCTATACCTACATCGGTGCGCCGATGCGTTCATCTGATCGGTTGCTTAACCCTCTTGGTTTCCAGGTCACAAGCTATCGCGCTGACCCGGAAATACTCAATAACTGAGGGGGGCACCATGAAGAAACTAGCTATCGTTGCATTGCTGGCCTCGCTTCATGCGGTGCCCGCTTTGGCCCTCGATGTGCCGTCCAGCTCGCGTTACGACCATCGGATTCGATACGTGACGTACAACCCGGCTGATGTGGTGCAGGTCGATACCGTTCTTGGTGTCGCAACACACATCATGCTTGAGGAAGGTGAGCAATATCTGACGCATGCCTTTGGCGATTCCGAAGCCTATGCCTTTGCCCGGAAGGGGCGGCATATTTTTATCAAGCCGCAGGCCGAGCTAGCCAATACCAACCTCATCGTCGTGACTGACCGACGCAGCTACAAATTCCGTTTGCAAATGCGGAATGACCGCAATGGGGCCATGTATGAGCTGGCTTTCCGTTATCCCGATACGCAGGCCCGGCAAACTCGGGAAGCGAACGCACGGGCCGCTGTCGAGGCTGCATTCGAGCAACGTGTAGGGGCCTATTACAACCTCAAATACATGATGAGCGGCGACAAGGACATTGCGCCGGTCAACGCTTGGGATGATGGGCGTTTCACCTACTTCAAGTTCTCTGCCAATGCCGATTTGCCGTCGATCTACTTTGTGGATGCGGAAGGCAATGAAAGCCTTGTGCCGCGCACTACGGTTGGCTCGTCCAACAACATCATTGCCGTTCACAAGGTCAATCCCAAGTGGATGATTCGACTTGGTAACCGCGCCTTGGCGATCTTCAATGAAGCGTATGACCCCAATGGTGTGCCGAATGACACTGGCACAGCCTCCCCGGCGGTTCGTCGCGTCAACAAAGGAGGCAACTAATGTTCGGTCGCAAGAAAGGAGACGTAATCGACGCGGGCGCGGAACTGGAACGCGCCGAGCAGGAACGTATCGAGGGCGAATATGGCGCTTCCGAGCTGGCTTCGGAACGTCGCCCGCATACTCCCGGTGCTCGCACGCTGCTTATGGTGCTGCTGTGCGTGATTGCCGTGGTGCTGGTGACGCTCTCATACAAGGCGTACAAAGTGCGCGGGGTTGTCGAGGATGACGACGCGCAGCCGCAACAGGTCGTGCGCCAAGTCATTCCGGGTTATACGCCGCGTCCAATCCGACCCGAGCCGGAAAACGTACCTGAACCGCCGCAACCGACTACATCGGTTCCAGCGATTCAGCCCGCGCCGGTAACGCAGCCAGTGCGCCCGCAACCGACCGGCCCGCGTGAAAAAACGCCCTATGAGCTGGCCCGCGAACGCATGTTGCGCTCTGGCCTGACGGCGGGCAGCGGTGGCGGTGAGGATCTTCCTCGGCCGCAAGGCGGCGATGTGCCTGCCGGTGGTCTGATGGGTGGCGGTGGTGGCGGCGGTGAGCTGGCCGAAAAGCTGCAACCGATGCGCCTTTCGGGTTCAAGTGCTGGCCGCCTTGGCAACCGTGACATGCTGATAACGCAGGGAACGCAGCTCGATTGCGTGCTTGAAACGCGCCTTGTGACGACGCAACCCGGCATGACTACCTGCCATCTGACGCGGGACGTTTACTCGACCAGTGGCCGCGTAGTGCTGCTTGATCGTGGCTCTAAAGTCGTCGGGTTCTATCAAGGCGGGCTGCGGCAAGGCCAAGCGCGAATCTTTGTGCAGTGGTCGCGGATTGAAACGCCCTCCGGTGTCGTCATCAACCTAGATTCTCCCGGTACTGGCCCGCTTGGCGAAGCTGGTTTGGGTGGCTGGATTGATCGGCATTTTTGGGAGCGTTTCGGCGGTGCCATCATGATTAGCTTGATCGGTGATTTGGGCGATTGGGCAAGCCGTCAAGGCAGTCGCCAAGGCGATAACTCTATCCAGTTTTCCAACACTGCGAACGGGGTGGAATCGGCTGCTGCGGAAGCTCTGCGCAACTCGATCAACATTCCGCCCACTCTGTATAAAAACCAAGGCGAGCGGGTGAATATCCTCGTCGCCCGTGATCTGGATTTCAGCGATGTCTACAGTCTCGAAAGCATCCCCACTAAGTAGCGGGAACCGCGTCGGGAAAGATCAGGCCGTGGCGCAACTCCTGCGCCCGCTTGATCGGTTTCTCGATGCGCCGGAGGTTACGGAACTGTCCATTTGCCGCCCTGGAGAGGTTTGGACAAAAACCTTTGAAGGCTGGCAGGTGCATGAGGTGCCGGAGCTTACCGAACCCTTCTTGCAGGCGCTTATCACGGCCATCATCGTTTATAACGGGGTGGCTCCAAAAAGCGTCAACTATGTTGTACTTCCCGGCGGGCAGCGTGGAACGATCGCGCAAGCGCCCGCCGTGATTGACGGCACGCTGTCTTTCCTCATCCGCAAACACTCCCTTGTCGTCAAGACACTGGAAGAACTCGATGCGGAAGGCGCGTTCGATACCTTTACCGATGTGAGCTTTAACAAGCCCTCGGCCGAAGAAGCGAACCACTATCTGACGGTGCAGGACTTCACGCGATTGGAGCCGTTCGAGGTTGAGCTATTGAAGCTCAAGCGCGACGGCACTATCCGCGAATTTCTCGAAAAGTGCGTGCTCTACAAGCGCAACATCATCATCGCGGGCAAGACCGGCTCGGGCAAAACCACGTTTGCCCGGTCGTTGATTGAAAAAGTGCCGCCCGAGGAACGCATCATCACGATTGAAGATGTGCACGAGCTTTTCTTGCCGAACCATCCGAACCGGGTTCACATGCTCTATGGCTACGGTGCGGGCCGGGTGTCGGCCGACGAGTGCTTGGCCGCGTGTATGCGCCAGTCACCCGACCGCATCTTTCTGGCCGAGCTGCGCGGCAATGAGGCTTGGGAATACCTCAATTCACTGAACACCGGGCATCCCGGCTCGATCACGACGACGCACGCGAACAATGCTTTGCAGACATTCGAGCGGTGCGCCACACTCATCAAGAAATCCGATGTGGGCCGTCAGCTCGAAATGGAAATGATAAAGCTGGTGCTCTACACGACAATTGACGTTGTGCTGTTCTTCAAAGATCGGAAGCTGGTCGAAGTGTTCTATGACCCGATCTTTTCCAAGTCCAAGATGGCTTAGCCGCCCTCCCCTCCCCTCGGCTGTATCGGGGAACCGGCAAGAAAGCCCGTAGCACGCGCTACGGGCTTTTTCTTGTCCCTGCTTACCTTCCGGCCTCCATGCCGCGCTCGGCTTCTCTGGCGGCCTTCTGCCGATCATGCGCGGGCTGTTGCGTCTGCCGGTTGCGCTCTGCTTCGCGCTGTTGCTCCCTCTGGCGCTCTGCTGCGGCGCTACGGCCTCCCCGGTCGCGGGCGAGGTCATGCGCGGCGCTCTTGATGTTTTCCCGCGCAATGGCGGCGGGCAGCTTGCCCCGGTCGTTCGTGAAAACCCGTGCCTCAAAACGGGCGCGGGAAATCGCCACATAGTAAACGTCCTTGGCCGTGGTACGGCTCTCGGCATGGGCGTCGATCAACACCCGATCAGACGTTAGCCCTTGGCTGCTGTGAACAGTCGTCGCATAGGCATGATCGACGTGCAGCGGCTTATCGGTGGGCAGCTCGACGTTTCGCTTTCCGTCCGTCACGGTGACTTTCCGATCTTCAACCGCGACAACTTTCATTCGGTCGCCGTTAGCCAGGTCAAGGTGTTTGTCGTTTCGCGTGATGCGTATTGTGTCGCCAACGGCCAGCTCGGCCCGCTCCGGCTGATAGACCGAAATCTTTGTGTGTGTCATGGGGCTGAACTGGATTCGTTGGCCGTCATGCTCGCCGATAACGGTTAGCCGGTTTCCCGGCCCGGTTTCGACTACGCGGTACAACTCGCCACGCTGCAAGCCGGTTTTGGCATAGTCCCGCTCTGGCTGGATGACATGCCCGACTTGGTAGTTTTTCGAGTGGCGGCGCTCGGCCTGCGTCGTGTCCACGCGCACAAGGGTATCGAACTCGATGCCCTTCCCTGCCGTTCCCAAGCCCTCGCGCACGATCTGATTGATTTCACGGCGTGCCTCGTTGGTGCCCGATACAATCAGCGTCCGGTCGCGCTCGTCTGGCTTGAGCGCGATATATGCCTCGGCCACGGCCGCCCTACGTTCATGATGGTTTTTGATTTCCGTTACGTCTTTGATGCGCTCTAGCGAGCTGCTTGCCTTGCCTGCTGCGGCCAGCTCGACGGCGATTTTCAGCTCGGGGTTCTTCTGGCGCTGAATCTCCCGCATGTGCGCGGTCTGCATCCCGGCGGCCTGTAGCTGGTCGAAAGGTCGGCCCGCCTCGATGGCCTTGGTTTGCGCGGTATCACCCATAAGCACAACACGCGCCCCGGCCTTCTCTGCCAGCTTTAGCGTTTGCTCCATCAAGCGCGTTGGAACAACGCCCGCCTCGTCAATGACAAGCACGGTGCGGCTGTCGATGTTCTTATCCTTGGCCCGGAGAAACGATGCCAAGGTGTTCGCCTCAACGTTCAACTCGCGCAATGCTTTGACCTGACTGCCATAGGGCGCCAGTGCGCGAACGTGATAACCCTCGCCCTCGATCATTTGCTTGGCGGTATCAAGCATGTGGCTCTTGCCGGTTCCCGCAAAACCCTGCACACCGACAACCCGGTTGGCAGCCGAAACGATCAACTCGGCCGCTTCGCGCTGGCCTTGGTTTAGATTCGTGCTGGCAAGCCGCTCGCGGGCGGCCTCGGCGGCAATGACCGGCGCAACTGCGCCGCGTCCGTCACGTTCGATCTGCAAGATGCGTTTCTCGCGCTCAAGCGCCGTTTGTGTGGTGTAACGCGGTTCTATCGGTACAAGCCCGCCGGTCTTGATGGCGTTATCGACGCGCTCGCGTGCTGCGCCTTGCTTCATGCCCTTAGCGGCCAGCTCTGCAACCCACTCGGCGCGGGTCTTGCCGGGTTCATCCGTTGGCCCGGTCTGCCCGCCTGGGCGATAGCGCGGGGCTTCTCGAATGAGGTAGCCGGTTTCGGTCTGACGCAAAAGCTCCTTCTGAATGTCCTCTAACCGGGCTGCGCCTACGGCATGCTTCATGGCCGTATCGACAAGCTCGCGCTCGTCCATGACTGATTGCCGCTCTGTCAGATGGTTGATGGCATAGCGAACGGCCCGCTTGGCCGCCTCGTCGGAAGGCATGAATGAATGGGCCTGTTTTTCTGAACCGCCCTTCTCCCGGCCTGACCATTCCCGGCGGCTGAAATCTATGCCGAGTTCTTTTGCCGTGGCTTGCCATTCAGCCCGCAATGCCTCCCGGTCTACCGAAGTTTTCTTAGCACGGCTCAAAACCTTGGCCGCCTGTTTCTGTTCCAAAGATACGCTATTAGGGTCAAGACCACGGGCGGCATACCATTCGGCAATCTGTTCCGTGCGTTTGCTGAATCCCTCGATTTGCTGTCGGTCGATGTGTGCTAGGTCGAAATTACCGTCTTTGCCGTACCGAAGCTGATAACCGAGCTTTTGCAGTTCGTGGGCCAGCTCCGCGTTATAGACGGCTCCAAGGTAGCGCGTAGCCTTCACAATCTCGTCGTTTTTCAACGCCCGCCATTGGCCGTCACTACGTTTGGTCATGTTGAGAATGACCGCGTGCGTATGTAGCTGCGGATCGCGCTCGCGGCTTGTCTCATGGCGAAATTTACCGATGACCAAATTCCCGGTCGTCTCGATGCGGGTCTTGCCTTGTATCTTTTGGCGGGCCTGTGCGCGGGCTTCGGCCTGCTCCAAGGTGCGAGCAACTGCGCGGTCGTGCGCTTTGATGATTTCAGCATCGCCCGCAACAAGGGCTTGAAGCGATACGCTCTTGGGCGCGCTGAATGTGAGGTCAAGGCCGATGCGCTCTTTGCTGTCCTGTCGAGTAGCCGAGCGCATGATGCGGTGGCCCTCGCCGATATTCCCGGCCAGCAGCTCGCGGAACCGTTTGCTGTCCACCTCCCCACTCAAGCCGAGTTCTTCCGCACCCTTCCCCTGCCATTCTGATGCATCGCCATCCTTGGCATAGTAATCGTCCGCGCCGTCCTCGTAATAGCTTGCAGCCCGCCCTATGTCCTGTCGGGTCAATACCATGTGACTGAGCATTAGATAGTCCCCTCAACAAAGGCCGGTTGCCGGTTTGCAAACTGCTTGATTTCAAGCGGAACCTTGGCAATTGGCCGATTACCGGCAAAGCCGACATAGGCGGTGAGGTCGGGCAAGTTGGCGATTTCCGCCGGCATCACGACGCGCTCGCGCACGCGCTCAAGCGCCCGCCCGGTGCTGTGGTGTTTGCCTGTGTTCTTGCTGTAGCGGTCGCGTTCGACTTCATGCTCGCCCAAGCTCAAACTCATGTCCTCATTGGTTTTCGGGTCGGTGCGCGAGCCGCCCAGGACAACAAGCGAGCGGAAGCTGGCCCGCAGGGTCTGCGCCTCTTTCACGCCGTACACGTCATCAAGCTGCGAGGTCGATTGCAGGCCCGCCACAACCCGAAGCCCTGCCTTTCGGCCTTTGGTGAGTGCGTCGGCCAAGCTCGCCAGCTTTTCCAGCGAAGCCAACTCGTCGATGAACAGCCACAAGCGGCGCTTGGGTTCTTCCGGTAGTGACAGAATAGACGTGCACACCACGTCAACCCATGCGGAGATCAACGGACGCAAGGCTGGCCCCATGTCCTCGCGCCACGTAATGAACAGATTGCCGCCGTTCGGGTCTTCCAGCCAACTACGAATGCTGAAATCACCGTCCGGCATGGTGACATGCTCCGGTAATTTGTCGGAAAGAACAAAGCGCGCTGAGGTCAGCGCCTTGCTCGCTTCATTCGACCCAGCAAACAAAGATTCGGCCAAAGTTCCTTCCAGAAACCCCCGCAAATCGTCAAACGTGGCGATGGTTGTCCAGTGGAACAATTCGCGCATGGAAGGCGTACCAATAAGCGCCAATTTTTTAGCTGTTTCACGTAACAGCAAGCGCCCGTAGCTGGCCCATTCCTCGGCCTCATCTGTCTTTCCGCGTGGAACAACCGACAACGCATAACGCTGCCAGTCGTAGTCATTTCGGATTTCGTTGAAGAAAGACCAACCCTTTGTACGCTGATCGTAGGGGTTCAAGATAATGTCTTTATCCCTGCCGAATTTCGACAACATATCGCCATTCGGGTCAACAATTACCATGCGGTCGCCGCGCAAAAGTCCGGTATAAGCAAGCTCACGAAGCAACACCGATTTACCCGTACCAGTGGCACCATTTACCAGCAAATGGCGCGGCTCTGCATCACGCGGCATTGGTACACCAGCAACGGTAACTTGCTTGGCTTTTTCGCGTGTCATGCGTTTGAGTTTTCCCCCACTGACGATGCGAGTTCCGCGCAAAAATCGCTTGAATGGAGCGCCGCCAAATTCGCCTTGTCCGACGCTATTCAATAGCCAGACAAACAACACTCCAACGGCCAAACCTCCAAGCGCAGAAAGCAACAAAATTGGCTTCTGTGGGGTGAGCTTCATTAGCTCCCAAAGCGCCAAAAGTTTCGGCGAACCGAGTACCTCCGTTTTCTGAACGGCGGTAATCCAAAAGATAAGCGGCAGGACAATAACGATTCCGGCGCTGACCTTTCTTTGATCGTCTGGATGCATCTCAATCCTCCTTCCCCTCCGGTGTCCAAACCTCAATGCCAAGGCGCTTCAATTCGCCCTTCACGGGCTTCATACGCTCCGGCCCTGCGATGGCCCGCAATAGCAAAAGTGTTTCGATCTGAACCGCATTCTGCCCCGGCCCGGACTGGTCGGAACGCAAGCCTGTGTCGGCCAAGTCTTCGATCACGTGATGCAGACTGACAACCTCGCGCCGAAGCGCGGCCAGCTCGCCTTGCAAGTCGTTCTCGCTCTCTAGTAGCTCCCGCAGATAGGTAGCGAGCCGCTTGCCCTTGCGGGCCGCCTCGTCCTCCAAAAGTGCCTGCTTTTCCGGGCTTAGCCGTACTTGGATGGGGTCGCCTAGTGCCATGTCCTCTCCCGTAGTGTTACTGTAGTGGTTCAATCCTAGCATTTACAAGGGGTTGCGGCAATATTGTAGTGGCATAACACTACACAGGTTTTCGTCCTTGGCGTGGAAGTCATTGTAAATCAATGACTTACGCGCACCGAAAGGTGCGTATTGTCTATAGCCCAGATTTAAGGATACCAACCCGGCTTTTAAGGACGGAAACCATGCGATAACGCCAGCGTGACCCTAAAGAGGGTCAAAACTGCTCCCAATGCGCTATGCGCATTGGGTTATCGTGCAGCAATGATGCAACTATAATGCTATGATGGTGCTACAATGATGCAGAAAATGAGCTAAAACGGACGGAAACCGGGCTTGCAAGAGGGAAATAATGCATGTATGATGCAAATGTGATGCAGTCATAGGACAGCTATGATGCAGGCAAACGACCTTTAACTAACAGGAGGGCTACAAGTGAATGAAACGGACGCCCTGAAAGATCGGATTGAAAACATCCGACCTAGAATGACCCTCGCCGCGAAGCTCCGGGAATTGATGCCGGAGATTGATCGGCAGGTACGCGCAGGCGTCCAGCACGACGATATTGTCGAAACGCTGAACGCCAACGGGTTCGATGTGAACCTGAATACTTTTCGGAGTTACCTCTACCGTTATCGCAAGAAAGCGCGAGCGAGTGAGGGGCAACCGGAACCGGCACAAGCGACACCCAAGGCGGACGGCAATTCGCCTGTCGTGAGTGAAGGCCCCGGCGACGTGTCGCCTGACTTTGACGCGGATTCTTTGGCTGACGCATTGGACGCCAGAAAGCGCGATGAATTGGGCGATAAATACCTTGGCCTTAAACGGCCTATTTTTTCCAAGCGGAGTGACAACAAATGAAAGTAGCTGTGATCAATTTTTCGGGCAACGTGGGTAAGTCCACCGTGGCGCAACATCTGCTTGCTCCCCGGATGCCAAACGCTGAATTTGTAGCGGTCGAATCCATCAACGCCGATGAGGGCACGGGCGAGGTTGTTCGTGGCAAACAATTCGGCCAATTGCAGGAACAATTGCTGATGGTCGATGAGGCCGTTATCGACATTGGTGCGTCCAACGTCGAGGATTTCGTAAAGCTCATGCAGCAGTATCGTGGTTCGCATGAGGACTTCGATTATTTCGTTGTTCCTGCCGTCAAGGAAAGCAAGCAAATCAAGGACACAATTGCGACGATCAACGCGCTTTCCAAGATGGGTGTTCCCGCGAAAAAGATTCGCGTCGTGTTCAACAAGTTGGAATCTGACGAAACGGTCGAAGAAGCCTTCTATCCGCTGTTCGCCTATCACGATGACAGCAAGGCGTTCACGATCAAGCCGAAAGCCGCAATCCAGTTTAGCGAGCTGTATCACAAGCTACGCACTTATCGGGTGACTATCGAGCAACTTCTGACCGATGAAACGGACTACAAAGCAAAGCTGCGCGAAGCCAAAAACCCGGAAGAAAAGGCGCAAGCTGCCGCAATGATTTCGATGCGCCGCCTCGCCTTTTCCGCCAAAGAAAATCTCGATGCGGTCTATGCCGCTATCTCCAAGTAACGGGGGATAGCTTATGGCTGGCCCGCAAACGACACGGGAAGCCCTGATTGCCGAATTGCTCGGCGATGTGGGCGTGCTTATTGATAAAACCGACGAGCTGCGGGCCTCCTTCCCTGCCGCCGCTGATGAGGCGGCGGCAAAGGTGAAGGCGGCGGGCCAACGGGCCACCGAGGACGTCGCCACGGCGGCCACGCAACTGACCCGCGACCTCGCCACTCAAACCGAAAAGCTCCTTCAAGGCGTCCAGCAGGCCGCCAGAGAGGCACAAGCGGCGGCAAGGGTGGTTGACAGGTCTGCACGGCGTTTCGCGCTCCTAGCGACCGCTATGGGCCTTGCAGCGGGCATTGTCGGCGGGGTGTTGGCCGGTCTTGCCTTGTCGGGTTACTTCTTCGGCGCTTGAACTGGCGGCCCTGCGGGGCCGCCCCTCTCCCCCCTCACCCTCCCCGGCCTCGATGCCGCTCCGTGGCGGTGTTTAGCCAGGTCAAAAAGAAAAGGCCGCATCTGCGGCCTTCCTGCTCAATGGAAAGGGCGGGTTCCCCCGCCCTCCCCTCGGTCAAATGTGCGCGGCGGTCTTGTCGGCCATGTCCGCGAAAATCTGCGCGTACAGCTCGTTGGGAAACTCGGCGATGACTTCTTGCCGGTCGATGAAACGGCGCTTGCCGATCACGTTCCAAACCTCGACCTGTGCGGGGATCTGATGCGGTCGGGTGATCTGGCTGGCCTCGACCCGGAAGGCTTCAAACTCGCGCAAGGTTTCCGCCTTGTCGAAATAAAACAGAACCGGCGCGGTGTGTTCGTTGGTCATGTGTGACTCCTGCTTTGATGGGAAAAACGCCGGAAGGGGTTGCCGCCCCTTGGCTCCGGCGCTCGGTTGGCCGTCTGCTCAACCGATGATGCAAGTATGATGCAAACGGGGCTTTATCGTCAATAGCTGTCAATAGATCGCAGCGTTTCAAAATCCGAATGCTATTTGCCCGTTTCCTTCTTGGTAGATGGTTTGTGCCGGTCGGGTGTAATCCAGCCATGCGCGGGCCTCCCGGCCCTCGTAGAACTGGCGCGAGTCCGGCTTAATCAAGACCCGGCCCTTTTCGGCAAGGATTGCCCGCATGATGGCTTCGGCGGCTTCGTCAACTGTCATACCGCCCATTACCGGGGTGAAATGCGACCGATAGCCGGTTTCGCTGATAAACGGCAAATCGAGGTCAACGGCATGAAAGGCGAAATGGGCATACATGGAACCGTAGCCGTTGCCAAACTCGACAACGGCCCGGATGCCCTCGACTGTCATTAGAAATTCGCCCTTCTGACCCCAAAGCGGCACGGTGCCGGGTGTCGCGGCACAATGCCGCTCGACCTGATAACCGGGTGAGTCTGCATCCGCCTTGGTGCCGAAAAAGCTGTTGCCGTTCAACTTCCATATAACGGCCTCGTACCGATCGCGGGCGGCGTGCGCGGCGTCGTCGTCACAACCGACGATAGCCGCGTCATACTGCCGGATGGCCTCGGCCGCGGCGTCCATCAGCTCGCCCCGATCTTCGGGCAGTGAGGCGGCAATGACTGCCGCCTTTTCCTGCCTTTCGGTCTTGGGTTGGTGCTTTCTGCTCACGGCGTCGGCTCCGGCTCAATACTCGTGGGGCAGCATGGCTACCGTGTGCGAACGGTCGCCATCGGTCACGATCAGCACTCGCACACCGTGCGGGTGGTAAACCGACACGATGGTGCCGCACTCCTTCACGGCTTCCTCGTTGGCCTCGCGCTGCGCATCGTCCACGTCGCCCCAGTCCCCGGAAACGTGGCGGTCGATCAGCGGCCCCAGGTCGATATGCTTGTGCTTGCACAGCTCCAGCACGCCGATAGTTGCCAACATTTGCCCCAAACGAAATTTGCGCTTCATAGCTTTGACTCCTGCATTGATCTGGCCGGGCGGTTGCCGCCGCTTTCGGCCTTCGGTTGTTAATACAAGCATCGTGCATGTGTAATGCAACGATGATGCAATTATGATGCAAAGCCGGGATGCTGTCAATAGCTGTCTATAGTTTTTTATTGCTTGTTTCGTCGCATTTTGGCGGGCCTGCTTTGATTTCCGAGTGAAGGGAGCGGGCGGCGGCCGAAGGCCGACGAATAGGGCGCTTTAGCGCCCTTCATGATGGTGATCTGGCCGCCGATAGGCGGCGCATCTTCATGGCCCCGGAGCATGAAACCGGGTGCCTCGGGGTCTGCTCGTCATTCGTCGTTCGGTCGCGGTAAGCCCGATCTGCCCGCAGGGGAGGCGCGGGCAAGGGCGCCACCGGAAGCCGCACGCGGAGCGCAGCCAAAGGCGAGCACCGAACGGGTGAGGATGGCGGCGAAGCGTACCCTTGCCCGGACAAGCCGAGCCGTAGGGCAGCTTGAAGGGCGTGAGCGGCCGAATAGGGATGATGAGCCGGGGCAGGGTGCGAAGGGATGGCAAGCCCCGATAGGGGCGCGCAGGGACGCTACAGCGGCCCGGAGGCGTGAGTGATCGTTACCCGAATGGGCCGAAACCCCGAAGGGGGTTCGGTGGAGTTTGACCTAGCCAGAGCGCAGCGGCGGCCAGGTCAAACGGAATAGAGCACGGCCCGAAGCAAAGCGCAGGGACACGCCCTATGCCTAGCTCCGGCCTTGGGTGCTTGATGTGGATTATGCCGCGTCGGTCGATTGGTTCTTGCGGGCAACATCTGCCTTGGCGTCGGCTTCCATCTGCCGCACCTTTTCGGCCAAGTTTGGCGGCAACCAAACCTCGACCCGTTGCCATTCGCGCGGAATCTCGTTCGCAGCCGAGACTACGCTTTTCACCATCGAACTGACACGCTGCCGCGACAAGCCGCGTTCACGCGCAACATCGCTTTGACTCTTGCCCTCGACTAGAACCTCACGGGCAATGTCGATTGTTTCCTCGGTCAATCGGCCAAGTCGCGGCCTTAGATCATCAAACGCGGCGGCCGTCATTTTGTTTTCGTCCATCGGTTGCACCCTTAAAAAAGGGCGGGTGGCCAGCCCGCCCGGATTCTGTGATTAGCGGTCGCGTCTGGCGTAAGTGATGGGGTCGATGACGACATATTCGGCGTCCAGTTTCAGCCCGGAACGCTGCTCGCCGTCTTGCTCCCATGTTTCCATGCGCAGCTCGCCAGCGGTGCGCACACGCATACCCTTTTTCAAGTGTTCATGGGTAACACGCGCACGGCCGCCCCAAAGCGAACCATTTAGCCAAAAACCGCCTTTATCGGTAAAGCCGCCGCTTCCGTCTGGCACGCGCCGTTCGATGTAAATGGAAAAATCCAACACCTCGCGTTCTTTGCCGCCCACGTTCACGGTGCGCAGCTCGGATACGTTGCCCAGGTTGCCTTCGGCTTCAAAACGATTGCTCATGATATGACTCCTGCATTGTCGGTAAGTGGAACCGGCATGGCGGTTGCCGCCGCCTAGCCGGTATGGGTCGGGCGACCCACGAAAAAATTATCAGGGAATGCGGGCGGTTTGTCAATAGGTGTCAATACTTATTTTATTTGCGCGCATCCTGTGGGCAAGCGATGCGGGCGGCCTCTGCTGCCCGCATCGCCGCGTTTTTTACGCGGTGGCGTCCAGTGTGGCGCGAACCTGTTTCGCCGCAAAAATTCCGGCGTTGGTGAGCTGACGCACCCAAGCATTACGCGAGGGCGACCATTTGAAGGCGTGACGTTTCAAAAGCTGCCGCGTCTCCGCATCGGGCTTGCCGGTGAAAATGAACATGACGCGGTTTTCTGTCGTGTCCTCGCGGTAGGTGTAGCCGTTGCCTTCGTGCTCTACGTCCGGGCGTTCGCGCATGGCTTCCAGCTCTTTAATGCGCTTCTCGATGCGGCGGGCGTTCGCGTTGTTGTTGCTCAAGGCGTAAGCCGGAAAGCCGACGCGGCCGCAAAAATCGGGGGTAAAAAGCGCCTCGATCTCGTCGGGGGTAAATCCAAGTTCAGCCAAACCGGGGCGGTCATTCTTTCTAATGAGACGATTTGCGGCTTTCATCCGGTCTTGCGCTTCGCGCACGCTCGCCAGCTCGGCGCGTAGCTTCTCGATTGCGTCGGGGTCGTCGCTCGATATGCCGCCGGTTCCCACTGCGGCGGCCTTGGCCGCGTAGTGCTTGGCCTTGTCTTGCAGGGCAAAGGATTTGCCGAAGGTGTCATGAATCCGGGCGCGATAGCGCCGGTCGCGGCCTTCCGAGTGATGGCCGATTAGGATGGGCTGGCCGAAGGGGATAGCCTCGGCCATTGTGCGAGCCTTGCTATAGGTCGCGTCGGCCTCTTGGCTGGCTTGGTCGGCGCGGGCCTCGTAACGGGCGCGGCGGGCTTGTTGCTTCTGTTCGTAGCTGTTCACGATTTCGACTCCTGCTGTTGTCTGGAATGGCCCGGAGCGGTTGCCGCCGCTGTATCCGGGCCGGGGTGGGTGACTAATCGACCAGCTCGGCCGCATTCTCGATGAGGGCGGCGCGGCGGGTCAGTTCTGCGGCCTTCTCGCGCAGCTCGGCGGCGCTTTCCTTCATGCTCTTGCGGGCCGAACGGCCCGGATTGAGCCGAACATCAAGCGTGCCGCTTTCGTGGCTGATGCAGGCATAGGCTGCCTGTGCGCCTACGATGACTCGGACTTGCATATTTCCTCCGTCGTTTAATGATGCAACCATGATGCAATTATGATGCAAAACCGGGGTTTTGTCAATAGCTGTCAACACTTTATTTTGTAACTGATGGCACAAAAAAAATCCCCCGCCGGAGCGGGGGAGGGCAGGTTATGCGGCTTCTTTCCTTTGGAAGTTGGCCGCGTTCTCTTGCAGGAGGTCGGCGGCTTTCTGTGCCTCGGTGGCGGCTTTGAAAATCAGCCGCTTGTCGTCCTTCAAAGCACGCAGCCAGCTTTGAACGTATGCGGCGGATTGGTCAAAATCGGGTATCAAGCCAAGGCTTGCGCAAAGCATGCAATTGCCGATTTCTGCAATTAGTTCCTCGAAAGCGTAGCTCTTGCGGTCGCTGAATCGGCTAAAACGATCAAGGCGCGATTTGTGGCCTGTCCAGTGGGTCGCCTCATGGGCCAGCGTGGCGTAATAGCCTGCGGCGCTGTGAAAGGTCGCAATCGGCGGCATGTGGATATAGTCGCCGGTCGGGTTGTAGTAGGCGCGGGGTTCGCTGCTGGTGCGAATGTCTGCGCCGGTCGCGGCAAAAAAGGCGTCAAGCTCGGGATCGGCGGCGGTGCCAAGATCGCGGGCGGCTTCTGCCGGTGCGGCGTGGTACTGCTCGGGCAAGCCGTCGATCTGGTCGGCGTTGAAAACGGTGTAACCCTTCAAATAGGGAATTTTCTTTTCTTCGCCGGTTTGCTCGTCCTCGCGCTCGATGGTGCCGAATTTAACAACGGTTGAGCCTTTCTCGCCTTTGCGTACCTGCCCCCCAAGTTCTTTAGCTTGGCGATAGGTGAACCAATAGGCGCTGCGGTAGCCTTTTTCGGCGGCGGTAAGCCAAAGCATCACAACATTGATGCCCCGGTAGGCTTCGCCATTGGAGCGCAGCGGCATTTGCATTGTGGCGGCTTCACCAGTCCACGGCTTGCGCCATGCCGGGGTGCCTGCCTCAATGCTGGCAATGATGCGGTCGGTAACGTGTTGGTAAAGGTCAAACTTGGTTTTTGCGTTCATTGTTTCGACTCCTGCGAGAGTTCCAAAACCCGGAGCGGTTGCCGCCGCTTTGTTCCGGGTCACCTGCGTTGCACCAGTGATGCAACCATGATGCTATTATGATGCAAAACAGGGCGGTTGTCAATAGGTGTCAACACTTTTTTTTCACTGCTTAACCCTTGCATTTCCGCGCTTTTCCGGGCCTGCTTTGATTTCCGAGTGAAGGGAGCGGGCGGCGGCCGAAGGCCGACGAATAGGGCGCTTTAGCGCCCTTCATGGGTTTGATCTGCCGCCGATAGGCGGCGCATCTTCATGGCCCCGGAGCATGAAACCGGGTGCCTCGGGGTCTGCTCGTCATTCGTCGTTCGGTCGCGGTAAGCCCGATCTGCCCGCAGGGGAGGCGCGGGCAAGGGCGCCACCGGAAGCCGCACGCGGAGCGCAGCCAAAGGCGAGCACCGAACGGGTGAGGATGGCGGCGAAGCGTACCCTTGCCCGGACAAGCCGAGCCGTAGGGCAGCTTGAAGGGCGTGAGCGGCCGAATAGGGATGATGAGCCGGGGCAGGGTGCGAAGGGATGGCAAGCCCCGATAGGGGCGCGCAGGGACGCTACAGCGGCCCGGAGGCGTGAGTGATCGTTACCCGAATGGGCCGAAACCCCGAAGGGGGTTCGGTGGAGTTTGACCTAGCCAGAGCGCAGCGGCGGCCAGGTCAAACGGAATAGAGCACGGCCCGGAGCAAAGCGCAGGGACACGCCCTAGATCTTCCTGCATTGCTCACGCAGCTTTGAAACCTGAATCGGCGCTGCTACGCCCACGTGTTCTGCCAACATAACGGCGGATGCTTCATCACGGGAAAGCACCGGAAACACGGCGACCTCATGGGCCAAAAGCCACATTGAACGGGTCATGCCATCAGTGAAACACACCGCGAAATGGCCCAGAATCATGGTCGGGCTTACGTCAGCAAGCGGAACGGGGCTGTCGATGCCCACGGCAAAATGCGCGGCGCTCGACGGATATTTCCGGTCTTTAGGCATGTCCTGCTTCAACGGGCAGGCTTGAGAATCCTCGACGCCTAACGCCAACCACGCTCGATAGAAAGCCAAGCCATTCACATACACAATGAAATCGGACTGTGCGGCATTTGAAGCTGTCATAAAGGCGTCAGGATGGTTCGGCACGGGCAGCCGCCAAACAACCTCATTCCAAGCATTCGGCACGATTTGAGGCAATTCGAGGGGCAACCCGCTCGACTGCGCAAGCTCTTTATCAAGCCGCCGAATTTCCAGCCAAGCGCGACACCGCCGCCGTAGCAACATCAGCATCGTTAGCGCCCATGCTCTCGGCCTGCGCCGGTTTTTTCCATCTGCCGCTGTCGTTGATGTTGCGCGGCCTGTGGGTTGCGGACGATTCCGGCGCGACCGTGCGGATAACTGATTTCCGCATGGTCGTTCATCTTCACTTTCTCCGCGCCCGAAACAGCGGCGCGTTCATGCAGAATGATCGTGCCTGGGCGGCTATCGTCGGCCTGAATGACATAGCTATTGGTGCGACCGATCACACGGCCCCGGTAAGTTTCGCCCGGTTCTGCGTGGCGGTGAAATTCATCTGCGCGGGCTTTCTCCCTGCCTACTGCCTCGCGCACCTGTTGCGCCTCGATGATGGCCCTTTCTACGTCGCGCTCAAGCCGGTTGGCGTTGGTGCTCTTAGTGGCGTCTGGCGTGGTTTCTAGCTCTTTGCGGGTCTCTTGTAGTCCGCTCTTGTAGTTCTCAAGCAAGGGTTCATTGCCTTTGGCTTCTTTCGGAATTTCGGCCAATTGGCGGCCTGCCTCGAAAGCCAGCAGGCGCATGGTTTCCGCTTCATTCTGGCGCGACTGCTCTTGCAGCTTCCGGCGTTCGTCTTTCTCCTGCTCGCGGCGCGTGTCGGTCATGGTCTTTCCTCCATCGTGTCAAGCTCGCTTCGCGTGCCATAGTGCTCGCGCCGTTCAACGGCGTTGCCGTCCTCCACTACGTTGCGGCCCTTCGGGTGACTCGGCGCTGTGCGCTATGGCGATCTGGAAGTGTCGGGACGAGGGGCGTCCCGGCGGTAAATTCGACGTGCCTGCGGCGCGTCGAACAAGGGGCGTGCCCGGTGTCAGTTCGTGGCATTTTTCGAGGCGCGACGCCATTTCCAAGGCTCCTGAGCATTCGGGTCTGACCAAAGGCCGAGCCGTTGGCGGCGGGCCTCTTTTTCATACTCGTACATCTGCGCGTCGGTTGGTTTGCCGTAATAACGGTAAGCCCAGGCCATGCCTTCTTGAACCATGATCGCATTGATGTTGGTGAGTTGTGTTTGGCCGCCGGGGTATTGCAACGGCGCGTAAACGACCCCAAGAGTGCGGCCATACCGATCAACCTCTTTTTCGGTCACTTGAACCTCTTGGCGAAAGGTCAAGTCGGCGAGCCGTTGGCGAGCACGGGAGCCGAAGGCTTGGCCGCTTTCCGGTGCGTCAATATCGGCCAATCTCACGCGGATGGTCTGACGGTTCACCAAAACGTCGATAGTGTCACCGTCAAGGATTCGGACGACTTCACCCCGGAAGTCGGCCCAAGCGGGCACACTGACGATTAGGACGACAGCGGCCGCGACCGCGCGAAGGGCGGCAAGGGCGCTTTTCATTGTTTGCCTCCTGTTTTCAAGACGGCTGTGAGATTGGCGACCTGCTCTTTGAGGGCTTCCACCTGACCTTGCAGACTGGCGGCGCGCTCGATGGCCTCCTTGGCCTGTTTGCGGGCCTCGATAGCCTCGTTATCGCGTTGGGTGAGCTTTTCCATGCAGCGGTTTAGTTCTTCGCCGCTGCGGCGTTTCACTTCGGCAAGCTGGTCGGCCAGCTTGTCGCGCTCGCGTTCCATAGGTTCGAGCTGATTCACTCGTTCGCGGAGCTGGTCGTTTTCGCGGGTGAAGGTGTCGGCTAGTTCGATTGCTTCGGCAAGCTGCTGGCTGATGGCCGCTTTGTCGGCCTCGATCTGTTTCCGATCTTCGTCAAACCGGGCGTTGGCGTGCGCCAGGGCGATAGCCCATAGCGCATTGCCAAGCTCGGCAAGATGCTCGTTGACTGCAACCGGCAATGGGTCTGATGAGGGCAGGGTGGCGGTCTTGCGGTTTTTCCATTCAGCCATTGCATCGGAAATGGTTGTGAAGCTACCGCTTCCGAGTTTCTTGCGCACGGCGGCCAAAGTGGGCCGGATGCCTTCGGCGTCCAGTTCGTCGGCTGCTCGCCAAATGTCTTGTTTAGTGATTGCCATTCTTGCGGGCCTCTGTACTGTAGTATGTTGTATGATACTACATACTACAACAATTTAACAGAGCCATCTTGGAATCTGGTGTCTCTGCGCCTATAATTCTGGAACAGCTACTTTCCGAACGACTCCTGCGTTGATCGGAAATCCAGAAGCCCGAGAGGTTGCCGCCTTTCGGGCTTTTTCTTTTTCAAAAAAAAAAATTTATAAAACGATCTGTTGCGGCCGCCGGGTTGTGGGCAAAGGCGCTCGACGGTGGGCAACCGCTTGCGGTTGTCCACGGGCGGAGCCGGTGCGCGTAGCGCATTGTCCACAAGCCAAGGGCGACCAATAATTGATATATATATTCATAATTGAAAAGCTAATTGAACATACTACTTGCTGTAACTACTTGCCGGAGCGAGGGGTGTTTGCAAGCTGTTGATCTGAAAGGGCTATTAGCGTTCTCACGTGCCTTTTTGATTAGCGATTTCACGTGACCTTATTAGCGATTTCACGTACTCCGATTAGCGATTTCACGTACCCTGATTAGCGATTTCACGTGGATAGTTTTTGGAGCGGGCCGGAAAGCCCCGTGAATCAAGGCTTTGCGGGGCATTAGCGGTTTCACGTGGATAACTACCCTCTATCCACAGGCTTCCGGGGATAAAAAAGCCCGCTCGACGGCGGGCTGTTGGATGGGAAGGCTTGACCAAGCCAAGCGTAGCGTTGGCCTGGTCAAGTCGGAGGGGGGCCGATGCGAGCGCCCTTGCCGGGTGCGCGGGTGACATGCAGGCGTGTGGATTTGATGCGCAGGCATTCGCCGTCATCTTCGATGCAGTCGCTTGCCTCGGGATAGACAATCAACACTTCGCGTAGGCGCTTTTTGAAGTTGTATTTGAAGCTGGCGAGTGCTGCCCGCTCTGCCCGCTCTCGGGCCTTATCGTCCAGTTCGGGCGAGTTGCGTGCGCGGCTGCCATAGGATGAGCCGAATTGCGCTTGCAGGGCGACCCAAGGGATTTGCACGAAGGGGCGGCCCTTGGCCCGCAACAGGAACACGCGATAGGTCAGCCACGTGTAAATGTCCATCGCAAGCGGAGACTGCCGCAAGGCATGCAGGTAGTCGATTCGGATAGGAACCGGTGAGCGGGTGACTTCCTCGAAGAAATCGCCTGTGAGGGTGAGGGTGCTATCCCATAGCGCCCGATCTTCTGGCCGCTTGGGATTCCAGAATAGAAAAGCGCGCTTGGCAATGACGACGTTCTCAATGCCGAAGTCATTGCCTTGCTCGCCGGCAAGCGAAATCATGGATGAAAACAGGCGTTGCGCCTGATTGCGAAGGGTGGCCGTGTAACGGCCATCGGTGTGCATTCCGAGCCTTTGTAGAAATTCCGATTGCGACCGGCCAAGGTTCAACACGGGGTCTTTCGTTCGCACGGCCTCGGTGCATATCCAAGCAAGCAAGGTGCGCGGCATAGAACCGTAGGGCAGGCCGATGCTCGGCTTGCCCATGATCGACAAGGTGACGATGCCATTGGTGCGCTCAAAGTAGCTGGTCTTGGGGTCGGTGTGGGGCATGGTCGCTTGCACAAGGCAACGGGCCATGTAGCCGACTAAGCCAGCTTCGCGGGCATCCTCCATTTCGAGCGCGAGGCTCGTCTTGATGATCTCGTTGATACGATGGCCGGGGGCTTTGTTGTTCTTAGGCAT